>NZ_BAABKN010000014.1:421024-461243 GCF_039543845.1 Nocardioides endophyticus
CGTGTCGGCAGTTTTCCCCGGGCAGCCGGGGAAACCGGCCATCGAACCCCAGGCGCTCAGAACGCCTCAGGGCCGAATCGCCAGTAGGCGAGCACCACGCACATGACGATCAGGGCGATGGTGCGCACCGCATCGGGGAGGAACTCGCGGCGGCGTACGTGCACGACGAGCGCACCTGCGGTCAGCAGGGTCAGGCAGGTGGCCGCGACGGGCGTCACGATCCCGAACCCGACGAGGGGCGGGACCACCAGGCCCACCGCGCCGAGCACCTCCGTCCAGCCCAGGGCGCGCAGTTGGGGCTCGGAGTAGTCCTCGGCCCAGGTCAGCCCCTCCGCGATGATCTCGTCGCGGGACCGGGTGAGCTTGAGGACACCGGTGCCGAGGAAGAGCGCGGCCAGGAAGCCTGCGAGGATCCAGAGCCAGGTGTTCGCATCCACGCCCCAGGCCCTATGACCTCGCTAGACGGACAGCGCCGCCAGCCGGGCGTCGACGGCGACGGGGGCGAGCACGTGGTCCAGCGCGAGCGCCGCACAGCCGACCAGGCCGGCCTGGTCGCCGTGGGTCGCCGGCAGGAACTGCAGGTCGCGCGTGGCCAACGGGGCCGCGAGCGCGTAGACGCTCTCCCGGATGCCCGCGACGTGGAAGTCGAAGGCCGAGGCCATGTCACCGCCGATCACGATGGCGGCCGGGTTCAGCAGGTTGATGGCGATCGCCAGCACCTCGCCCAGCTCACGACCGCTGTCGCGCAGCAGCCCACGGGCCGTGGGGTCGCCCTGCAGGGCGAGCGCGACCAGGTCGCGCAGGTGGCCGACCTCGTGGCCGGCCTCACGGGCTCGGGCCACGAGCGCCCAGCCACCGGCGAGCGTCTCGAGGCAGCCGGTGGCACCGCACCGGCACTGCAGGCCGGCGGCGGCGTCGACCTTGGTGTGGCCGATCTCGCCCGCGGCACCGAGGTGCCCGCTGAGCACCCGGCCGTCCGCGATGATGCCCAGGCCGAGACCGGTGGAGGCCTTGACGACCAGCACGTCGTCGAGAGCGGCGGAGCGGCCCAGCAGCTCGGAGCGGGCGAGCACGTCGGCGTCGTTGCCGACGAAGAGCGGTGCGCGGGTCACGTCGTCGAGGTACGGCGCCAGCTCGACGCCGTCCCAGCCGGACATCACCGGGGAGCCGATGCTGAGGCCCCGCTGGGAGTCGAGGGTGCCGGGCAGGCTCAGGCCGACGCCCAGCACCGGCGGTTCGACCCCGGTCAGCAGGGTGGCGAGCCGGTCGGCGATCTGCGGCATCAGCTCGTTCGGTCCGACCCCGACCTCGTGGTCACGGGAGTCGGACGCAATCTCCTCGCCGTCGAGGTCCATCACCGCGAGCTGGCTGCGGGAGCGGCCGATCGCGACGGCGACGACGACGCCGGCGTGCTGGTTGAAGACGAGTGCGCCGGGTGGCCGGCCGCCGGTCGAGGCGAGCTCCTCGCCGAGCAGGAGCAGGCCGGCCGAGGTCAGCGAGCTGACTCGGGTCGTGATGGCCGTACGGGACAGCCCGGTGAGAGCGCGCAGCTGCGAGCGGGTGCTGGCCCGGCCGCTGCGGATCAGGTCGAGCAGCTCGCCGGCGGTCGCCGGCGCGGCACTCTCGCGAGCTTCGGTCCGCTGCCCGGCGGCGCGGGTCGGGGTCTGCGTCACGGGCGAGAGCATAACGTCCCTTACTTTGATCGTGGAAAAGCGTTAGTTGTGCTTGCATCGGACCGATGTTGTTCCTACCGTGGACGTCATGGATCCGAATCCCAGCCCGAACGTGCTGCCGACCGCGTGCGACTTCACGGTCTTCGGCGGGACCGGTGACCTCGCACTCCGCAAGCTGCTGCCGGCGCTCTATCACCGCGATCTCGAGGGCCAACTGCCCGCCGACTACCGGATCCTCGGCGTCTCCCGCTCCGACCTCGACGACGCCGGCTGGCGCGCGGAGGTCCGCGAGGCGCTGACGATCCACGTCGACGCCTCCGATCTGTACGACGGCGCGGTCGACCGGTTCCTCGCCCGCCTCTTCCACCTGAACCTCGACGCCCAATCTCCCGAGGACTGGGACCGCTTCCACGCGCTGCTGAAGGATCGGCCGCACCCGGAGGAGGCGGTCCGGGTGTTCTACCTCGCCGTCTCCCCCAAGCTCTTCGGCTCGATCTGCCAGCGCCTCGACGAGATCGGCGTCGTCGACGAGCACGCCCGCGTCGTCCTCGAGAAGCCGATCGGCCACGACCTGGCCTCCGCGCGCGAGGTCAACGACGCCGTCGGCCGGGTCTTCGCGGAGTCGCAGATCTTCCGGATCGACCACTACCTCGGCAAGGAGAGCGTGCAGAACCTGCTCGTCACGCGCTTCGCCAACACCTTCCTCGAGCCACTCTGGAACTCGCGCTGGGTCGACCACGTCGAGATCACCGTGTCCGAGACCGTCGGGGTCGGTGGCCGGGGCGAGTACTACGACCACGCGGGCGCGCTGCGCGACATGGTGCAGAACCACCTGCTGCAGCTGCTCTGCCTGGTGGCCATGGAGCCGCCGACGTACGTCGGTCGCGAGACCGTGCGCGACGAGAAGGTCAAGGTGCTCCAGGCCCTGCGACCGATGGGCCCGGCCGAGGTGGACTCCGACACGGTCCGCGGCCGCTACGAAGCCGGTCTCGTCGACGGCGTCGCCGTGCCGTCGTACGCCGAGGACCTGGGCCACGGCGGGTCGCGCACCGAGACCTTCGTGGCCCTCAAGACCGAGGTGCAGAACTGGCGATGGGCCGGGGTGCCGTTCTACCTGCGCACCGGCAAGAGGATGGATCGACGGGCGTCCGAGATCGTGGTGGTCTTCAAGGAGCCGCCGCACTCGATGTTCCCGGGGGCCGAGGGCGTCACCGCGCCGAACCGGCTGCACATCCTGGTCCAGCCCGACGAGGGCATGCGCCTGCACCTCACCGCCAAGGAGCCCGGGCCCGGGGGCTACCGCCTCCGGCCGGTCTCCTTGGACCTCAGCTACGCCACGGCGTTCGACGCTCGGTTGCCCGACGCCTACGAGCGCCTGCTGATGGACGTCATCAAGGGCAACCCGACGCTCTTCATGCGCCGCGACGAGGTCGAGGCCGCCTGGACCTGGACCGAGCCGATCCTGCACCGCTGGGCCGCGACGCCCGAGCGGCCGAAGAAGTACCCGGCCGGCACCGCCGGACCGACCGCCGCCGCGATGCTCCTGGAGCGGGACGGCCGTACCTGGCAGGAGCCCGACCAATGACTCCCCTCCACCCCACCCTCGCGGCGGTCACGGACCGCATCGTCGAGCGCAGCGCCGAAGGGCGCGCCGAGTACGTCCGCCGGATCGACGCCGCCGGCCAGGTCGGTCCGGCCCGCGGCCGGCTCGCGTGCGCCAACCTGGCCCACGGCTTCGCAGCCTCCGAGCCCACCGAGAAGCAGGCGCTGCGCGGTCGCACGAAGCCCAACATCGCCATCGTGTCGTCGTACAACGACATGCTCTCCGCGCACCAGCCCTACCGCGACTACCCGGAGGCACTGAAGAAGGCCGTCATCCGCGGCGGCGGCATCGCCCAGTTCGCGGGTGGCGTGCCCGCCATGTGCGACGGGATCACCCAGGGCCGCGACGGCATGCAGCTCTCGCTCTACAGCCGCGACGTGATCGCGATGTCGGCCGCGATCGCTCTCTCTCACGACATGTTCGACGGCGCGCTGATGCTCGGCGTCTGCGACAAGATCACGCCCGGCCTGCTGATCGGCGCGCTGTCCTTCGGCCACCTCCCGACCGTCTTCGTGCCCGCCGGCCCGATGACCTCGGGGCTGCCGAACTCCGAGAAGGCACGCGTGCGCCAGCTGTACGCCGAGGGCAAGGTCGGCCGCGACGAGCTGCTCGAGGCCGAGGCGGCGTCGTACCACTCCGCCGGCACGTGCACCTTCTACGGCACCGCGAACTCCAACCAGCTGCTGATGGAGGTGCTCGGCCTGCACCTGCCCGGCTCGTCGTTCGTGAACCCCGGGACCCCGCTGCGCGAGGCGCTGACGCGCGCCGCCGGTCTCCGGGTCACGGCGCTGACGCCGCAGGGGGGAGAGCCCACGCCGATCGGCAAGATCGTCGACGAGAAGGCGATCGTCAACGCGTGCGTGGCGCTGCTCGCCAGCGGCGGCTCGACCAACCACACCATGCACCTGGTCGCCATCGCCCGGGCCGCGGGCATCGCGCTCACGTGGGACGACCTGTCGGACCTGTCGGCCGTCGTGCCGCTGCTGAGCCGGATGTACCCGAACGGCGAGGCCGACGTGAACCACTTCCACGCCGCGGGCGGGATCGCGTTCATGGTGCGCACGCTGCTGGCCGCCGGCCTGCTCCACGACGACGTGGAGACCGTCGCCGGTCACGGGCTCTGGCGCTACACGCAGGAGCCGGTGCTGCGCGGCGACAGCCTCACCTGGGAGGAGGGGCCGACGCAGTCCCTCGACCACGCGGTGCTGCGTCCGGCCGACGCGCCCTTCTCCCCCGATGGCGGCCTGCGGATGCTGGACGGACCGCTCGGGCGCGCGGTGATCAAGACCTCGGCGGTGAAGCCGGAGCACCGACTGGTGACCGCCGCCGCGGTGGTGTTCGACGACCAGCACGACTTCCTGGAGGCGTTCGGCCACGGGCAGCTCGACGGTCGCGACTTCGTCGCGGTGATCCGCTACCAGGGCCCGGCGGCCAACGGCATGCCCGAGCTGCACAAGCTGACCCCCGCCCTCGGCGTACTCCAGGACCGTGGGCAGAAGGTCGCGATCGTCACCGACGGCCGGATGTCCGGCGCGTCCGGCAAGGTCCCGGCCGCCATCCACGTCACCCCCGAGGCCGCCCTCGGCGGTCCGCTCTCGCGGATCCAGGACGGCGACGTCATCACCGTCGACGCCGACGGCGGCCTGCTCGGCCTGCACGTCGACCACGAGACCTTCGCGCGCCGGCCGATCACGGGTCGAGCGCCGCAGGGGTCGGGCGCCATCGCAGGGACCGGCCGTGAGCTGTTCGCTGCCTTCCGCGCCACCGTCGGGTCCGCCGACACCGGCGCCAGTGTCTTCCCGGCCGTCACCGCGCCGGGCCAGGAGGTCCGCCATGCCCAGACTGTCTGACTCCGTGCTCGACGTCGTCCCGGTGATGCCGGTCGTCGTGCTCGACGACCTGGCCCATGCCGTCCCGGTGGCCCGCGCGCTGGTCGCAGGTGGGCTGCCGGTGATCGAGCTGACGCTGCGTACGCCGGTGGCGCTCGACGCCATCCGGGCGATCGCGTCCGAGGTGCCCGAGATCCTGGTCGGCGCTGGCACCATCACCACGCCCGCGCACGCCAAGGAGGCGCTGGACGCCGGCGCGCAGTTCCTGGTCTCCCCCGGCACCACCCGGTCGCTGCTGCACGCGATGCAGGACACCGGGCTGCCGTTCCTCCCCGGCACCTCCACCGTGTCCGAGGTGCTGGCCGCCCGCGAGGCCGGCTGCACGGAGATGAAGTTCTTCCCGGCCGAGGCGTCGGGAGGCACGGCATACCTCAAGGCGGTCGCGTCCCCGGTCCCGGCAGCCCGCTTCTGCCCGACCGGCGGGATCACGCTCGCCTCGGCGCCGTCGTACCTCGCGCTCTCGAACGTCGGCTGCGTCGGCGGCTCCTGGATCACGCCCGCCGACGCGCTCGCCGCTGGCGACTGGGACCGGGTGACGCGCCTCGCGGCCGAGGCCGCCGCTCTGCGCTGACTCAGCTGGACAGAGCCGGGCCTCAGTAGCCGGAGCCCTGCTTGACCTGCTCGCGCTCGACCTGGGCGGCCCCGCCCTTCTGGTCGAGGGTCTGGCAGGCGTCCTCGATGTCCTGGGTGAGCCGGTCGACCTGCTCGCGGCTCATCGTCTCCTTGACCAGCGCGCGCAGGATCTTCACGTCCTGCGCGTCGGGCGGGAGCGTGTACGCCGGCACCATCCAGCCACGCTCGGCCGACAGCTGCCAGGCGACGTCCGACTCGTCGTACGACACGTCGTGGTCCGCCTTGAGCCGGAAGGCCACGAGAGGCAGCTGCTCCTGGTCGTCGCCGATCACCTCGAAGCGTCCGCTCGCGCGGAGGTTGTCGGCGAGTGCCTTGGCGTTCTGCTGCATCTGCCGCATCACGTACGTGTAGCCCTCGCGGCCCAGCCGGACGAACATGTAGTACTGCGCCAGCACCATCGAGGCGCCGGTCGAGAAGTTCAGCGTGAAGGTCGCGTCGGTCTTGCCGAGGTAGTTCTCGTAGAAGACGAGGTCCTCGGCGAGGTCGCTCTTCTCCCGGAAGACCAGCCACCCGATGCCGGGGTAGACCAGCCCGTACTTGTGGCCGGAGACGTTGATCGAGCGGACCTGCTCGAGCCGGAAGTCCCAGGCCGAGTCCGGGTAGAGGAACGGCCAGACGAACCCCCCACTGGCCCCGTCGACGTGCATCGGGATGTCGAGGCCACCGTCGGCCTTGAGCGCGACCAGCAGGTCGTTGATCCCCCGGATGTCGTCCATGTGCCCGGTGAAGGTCGTCCCGAGCACGCCCACGACGCCGATGGTGTTCTCGTCGAGGTGGGGGCGGACGTCGTCCGGGCCGATCGTGTACTTGTTCTCCGCCAGCGGCACGATCCGCGGTTCGACGTCGAAGTAGCGGCAGAACTTCTCCCAGACGACGTGCACGTCGCCACCGAAGACGAGGTTCGGCTGGTCGAGAGACTTCCCGGCCGCCGTGCGCCGCTCCCTCCACTTCCACTTCAGGGACAGCGCGCCCAGCATGATCGCCTCCGACGAGCCCTGGGTGCGGCAGCCGGTCGTCTCGCCGGGCGCGTTGAAGAGGTCTGCGAGCATCCGTACGCAGCGCTGCTCGATCTCGGCGGAGATCGGGTACTCCGCGTGGTCGATGAAGTTGCGGTGCAGGTTCTCGGCGATGATCCGCTGCGCCTCCGGCTCCATCCACGTCGTCACGAAGGTGGCCAGGTTGCGTTGGGGGTCACCCTCCATCGCCAGGTCCTCGGCGACCAGCCGCAAGGAGTCGAGGGGCGTCATACCACTGTCCGGGAAGTGCGTGGACGGAGCGGCCTCGGTGAGGAACCGGTTGCCGAAGAGTGCGGTGGCCCGGTCGTCGGCGGTAGTCGTCATCTCCCGAGACAAGCACCGCCGATGCCGGGTGTCATCACCCCTTTTGGACTAGTCCGGCCCTGCTGCGGGTCGCTCGAACAGCTGCAGCACCCCGCCGATCGCGAAGCAGACCGCGCCTGCGAACGTCCCCCAGTTGACCAGGCCCAGGTCCAGCGCAGCGCTGGTGGCCGGGCGGGTGAAGGCGGCGATCCCGGCCAGGAAGAAGAGGATCGAGCCGACCTGGTTGATCCCGACGATCCACCAGCCGAGGTCGTCGACGACTCGCCAGATGCGACCGTGACCGACCTCCACGAGCGCGAGGTGCCCGGAGACCAGGAAGCACACGCAGCCGACGATGTCGGGCACCCAGATCCAGGTGTCGCTCTGACGAGCGGTCAGGTCCTCTGCGAAGGCCGCCACCAGGCTGACCCCGAAGAAGAGGGTTCCCGCGAACAGCACGGCAGCGCTGAGCCAGCCGATCTGCCGCGGTTCGAAGCTGAGCCATCGCCAGGTCGCCGAGCTCAGCGCGCCGTCGTCCTCGATGTCGGTGGGCGTATTCGCTGCCTGCAGCACCGACACGTAGCCGCCGATGCTGAAGAACACGCCGCCCACGAGATAGACCATGTCGACGTCCCACAGCGACCCGACGCCGAGCTGTGCCAGCAGCGCACCGATCGCGAAGAGCGACCCACCGAGGGTGAACGCCGTCGCAGCCACCAGGTTGGCGCGGGCCAGACGGCGCGCGGTCGTCGGCGTCGCATCGACGAAGCCGACGGCGGACCCCGCGTGGTCGAGCAGCTCCACCCGGCCCCGACGCCGCGCCAGTCGCGACGCCCACCGCACGCGTCCGCCGTCGGGGGTCTCCCAGGTCGCTCGAGTCGCGAACCAGGCGGTGCGCTCGACCCGGTGCAGGACCCAGCGCGCGGGGTGGGTGCGCGGCACGCCCGCCGATGTCTGGACCTGTTCGGCCATGGCTCCGACTCTAGGGTGTCGCCATGCTGCCTCGCGTGCACGAAATCAGCCTGCCGACGCACCAGGTCGGGGTCCTGGAGTGGGGACCGCCAGACGGGCGCCTCGTCGTCGCGCTGCACGGCTTCCCCGACACCGCGTGGACCTGGCGGCACGTGGCCCCGCTGCTCGCCGACTCCGGGCTGCGGGTCGCGGCGCCGTTCCTGCGCGGGTACGCCCCGTCGGAGATCCCGGCCGACCGCGACTACTCGGTGCGGGCGCTGGCCGCGGACGCCGTGGCGCTGCACACGGTGCTCGGCGGCGGGCCGGACGCCGTGCTACTCGGCCACGACTGGGGCGCGATCACGACGAATGCCGTCGTCGGAGACCCGGCCTCGCCGTACGGCCGGCACGTCTCGCTGGCGGTCGCGCCGTTCGCGGCGATGAACCCGACCCGAGCGACGCTCGGCTCCTGGCTCTCGGCGATGGTGCGACAGCCCTTCCACTCCTGGTACATCGCTGCCAACCAGGTGCCCGGCCTGTCCGAGCGCAACTTCGACAAGCTGGCCGCGCGGCTGTGGCGGTCGTGGTCGCCGGGGTACGACGCGCGCGAGGACCTCGAGCTGCTGCGGGCCGCCGTACCCGATCTCGAGCACGCGCGGGCGGTCGTGTCGTACTACCGGGCGATGCTCGGCAGCGGCATCGAGCCGGCGCTCGCGGAGCCCGTGGCACCGTTGCTGTACCTCCACGGCGACCAGGACGGCGCGCTGGACCCGCGGTTCTTCCCGGTCGTCGAGCAGTGGATGCCGGCGAGCTCGCGGGCCGCGCTCGTGGCCGGCGCCGGGCACTTCCTGCAGCTCGAGCGGCCTGCCGAGGTGGCCGCGGAGATCCTGCAGTTCGTCAGCTGAGCCGTCAGCCGAGACCGCGGCGGTGGCAGCCGACCAGGTGCGGGTCGAAGATGCCGATCGCCTCCATCAGCGCATACATCGTGGTCGGCCCGACGAACGCGAAGCCGCGCTTCTTGAGCTCCTTCGAGAGCCGCTTGGAGTCGTCCGACATGGTCGCCATCTCGTCGGTGTCCGACCACGCCGGAGGCTCTGCAGGGGCGAACGACAGCACGAACGCCTCCAACCCCTCCTGGTCCCGCAGGCCCACGGTTGCGCGGGCGTTGGTGATCGCCGCCTCGATCTTGAGCCGGTTGCGCACGATCCGCGGCTCCTGCATCAGCCGCTCCACGTCGCCCTGGTCGAACTCCGCGATCGCCTCCGCGTCGAACCCGTGGAACACCTCGCGGAACGCGTCGCGCTTGTTGAGGATCGTGGACCAGGACAGCCCGGACTGGAACGCCTCCAACGTGAGGCGCTCGAGGTACGACGCCTCCCCGTGGACGCGCCGGCCCCACTCCTCGTCGTGGTAGTCGCGCATCACGCCCGCGCCACCCGCCCACGGGCAGCGCGCCACCCCGTCCTCGCCGATCAGCGGTCCCATGCGGACATCTTGTCCGACGCCGCCGACAAGGTGGTTGAGGTGTGAGGCCGCCAGGCCCGAACCTCGCAACCACCCGGATGCTAGCGGCGCTCCTTGAGCCGTGCGTTCGGGAGGGGCGGGGCGGGGATGGGCGGCCGCTCGTCGCCGACCGGGACGCCGAACCACCCGTCGGCGAGCCGACCGTCGACGATCTGGTCCTGCCACTCGGCGCGCCAGGCGACGACCTCCTCGTGGGTGCGGGCCACGATGTTCCACCACATCACGATCGCCTCGCCGAACGGCGGGCCGCCGAGGAGCAGCAGCCGCACCGGCTCGTCGTACGACGTGAGCGTCAGCGTCGAGGAGCCGGGTGGGACGTAGGCGAGGTCGTTCCGCTTCGCCTCGGCACCGGCGACCGACAGCACGCCGGCGTCGACGAGGACGCCGTGCTCGAAGGTCGGATCGACGTCGAGCACCAGGTCTGCGCCGGGCGACAGCAGGATCTCGGCGCCCAGCAGCGGCGTGTACGTCGAGACCGGCGAGGTGTCGCCGAGCAACGAGCCGAGGAACACCCGCGCCTCGTAACCCGGACCCGTCACCGGCGCCGGCGCGTGGTGGGCGAACCCGGGGTCGACGAACCGGGCCGAGTCCGGCAGCGCCACCCAGAGCTGCGCGCCGTGGAGCGTCGTGGTCGTCGGCGGCGAGACCTCGGAGTGGCTGATGCCGCGGCCGGCGGTCATCAGGTTGACCTCGCCGGGACGCACCATCGCGTGGTGGCCGGCGCTGTCACGGTGCTCGACCTCGCCGGTGAACAGCCAGCTGACGGTCTGCAGTCCCGTGTGCGGGTGCGGCGGGACGACCATGCCGCCGCTGTCAGCGACCTCGTCGGGGCCGTAGTGGTCGACGAAGCACCACGCGCCGATGAGGGAGCGCTCGCGCTGCGGCAGGGTGCGGCGGACTCGCATCGCCCGCGGCCCCCCGAGCGGGACGTCGCGCGGCGTCATGATCTCGATGCCCGACGCCGGCGCCGTGTGGCAGTCGAGCTCGGCCGGCTTGTCCTCGAGATTGCTCACGAGACCATTGTGACGCGACTCAGCCGAGATGCTCCGGTTGGACGGTCCGCTTGGCGTCGCCGGCGGTGACGGACCCGGCGTCGCTCGCCACAGCGAGCCCCTGGTCGGTGCCCGGGGACTCGAGCCGCACGATCACCGACTTCGACGTCGGGCAGTTGCTGCCGATGGCCACGGACCCCAGCGGGATCAGGGGATTGGTCTCCGGGTAGTACGCCGCGGCGCAGCCTCTCGGCTGGTCGTACGGCACCACCCGGAAGTCGGGCGCTCGGCGCTCGGAGCCGTCGGACCACTCGCTGACGAGGTCGACGACCGAACCGTCCGACAGGCCGAGCGCAGCGATGTCGTCGGGGTGCACGAAGACCACCCGGCGCCCGTTCTTGATGCCGCGGTAGCGGTCGTCGAGGCCGTAGATCGTGGTGTTGAACTGGTCGTGCGAGCGCAGCGTCTGCAACAGCAGCCGACCCTCCGGGACGTGCAGCACGTCGGTCGGGCTCGCCGTGAAGACCGCCTTCCCAACCTCGGTGTCGAAGGTCCGCGAGTCCCGCGGCGGGTGCGGCAGCACGAACCCGCCGGGCCGGCTCACCTTCTCGTCGTACGCCGCACAGCCCGGCACCACCTTGGCGATCCGGTGCCGGATCTCCGTGTAGTCGGAGCGGAACTCGTCCCACGGGATGCCGTGCCGGTCACCGAGGGTGGCGATCGCGAGCGAGCAGATGATGTCGACCTCGGACTTCAGGTACGGCGACGCCGGCTTGAGCGGGCCGTGCGAGGCGTGCACGGCCGACATCGAGTCCTCTACCGTCACTCGCTGGAGCCGGCCGCCGGTGAGGTCGCGCTCGCTGCGGCCCATCGCCGGCAGGATCAGCGCCTCGCGTCCGGTGACGACGTGTGAGCGGTTGAGCTTGGTGGAGACATGGACGGTCAGGTCGGCGTTGCGCATCGCCTGCTCGGTGACCTCGGTGTCGGGCGCGGCCGACACGAAGTTGCCGCCCATCCCGATGAAGACCTTGGCCTTGCCGTCGCGCAGCGCCTCGATGGACTTCACGGTGTCGAGGCCGTGCTCGCGCGGCGGGTCGAAGCCGAACTCCTGCTGCAGCGCGTCGAGGAAGTGCTCGGGCGCGCGCTCCCAGATCCCCATCGTCCGGTCGCCCTGGACGTTGGAGTGGCCGCGCACCGGGCAGAGGCCGGCGCCGGGCTTGCCGATGTTGCCCTGGAGCAGGACGACGTTGACTATCTCCTTGACCGTCGCGACGGCGTTGCGGTGCTGGGTGATGCCCATCGCCCAGCAGACGACGGTCGCGTCGGACTCCTGGAACATCCGGGCAGCCGCCACGATCTCGGACCGCTCGAGACCCGTCGCGCGCCGTACGGCGTCCCAGTCGAGCTTGCGCACGTGCGCCGCCCACTCCTCGAACCCGTGGGTGTACTCGGCGATGAAGTCGTGGTCGACCGCGTCCCACTCCAACAGCAGCGAGCCGATGGCCTGGAAGAGGGCAAGATCGCCGTTGATCCGGACCGGCAGGTGCAGATCGGAGAGCGCGGTGCCATGGCCGGCGAGGCCACGCACCTTCTGGGGGTTCTTGAAGCGGACCAGCCCGGCCTCGCGCAACGGGTTGATCGAGATGATCTTCGCGCCACGTTGCTTGGCGATCTCGAGGGCGCTCAGCATCCGCGGGTGGTTGGTGCCGGGGTTCTGCCCCGCGACCACGATCAGCTTCGCGTCGTGGATGTCCTCGAGGCTCACAGAGCCCTTGCCGATGCCGATCGTCTCGGCGAGGCCGACCCCGCTCGACTCATGGCACATGTTCGAGCAGTCCGGCAGATTGTTGGTGCCATAGGCACGGGCGAAGAGCTGGTAGGCGAAGGCTGCCTCGTTGGACACCTTCCCGGACGTGTAGAAGACCGCCTCGTCGGGCGACGCGAGACCGTTGAGCAGCCCGCCCATCAGCTCGAAGGCCTGGTCCCAGGCGATCGGCTCATAGTGGGTCGACCCGGCGCGGAGCACCATCGGCTCGGTGATCCGGCCCTGCTGACCCAGCCAGTAGTCGGTCTTGTCGCGCAGGTCGTCGATCGAGTGCTCGACGAAGAAGCTGCGGTCGACCCGGCGCAGCGTCGCCTCCTCGGTGACCGCCTTGGCGCCGTTCTCGCAGAACTCCGCGGTGTGCCGGTGGCTCGGGTCCGGGTCGGGCCACGCACAGCCCTGGCAGTCGAACCCATCGGCCTGGTTCAGCCGCAGCAGCGTCTGCGCCGTACGACGTACGCCCATCTGCTCCACCGCGAGCTTCATCGCGATGGCTACCGCCGGCACGCCCGCTGCCGACTCCTTGGGCGCCTCGACCTCGAGTCGGTGCCCGTCGACGTCGTGCTGTGGTGCTCGCCTGGTCATGCTCCCATCCTGCCGCGTAGCCCATGGCGTCGCAGTACCCCCCCGGGCCGGGCGCGGCTGCGCCAGTCTCAATAGCGCCTGTCGGCCCTGTCGTCGGGCAGCCGCAACCCGCTAGGTTTCAGGGGTCTGCCGCTCAAGCGACGCACGAGGAGCCAACATGTCCACGAACGAACCCCCTCCCGAGCAACCCGTCCCGCCGCCGTCCGGTGGGTACGGCGAGGCTTCCCCGCCGACTCCGCCGACCGGTGGGTACGGCGAGGTGCCTCCGCCTCCGCCGCCGGGCTACGCCGGAGCGCCCCCGGTGGGCGGTGGCTCGTACAGCGCCAGCACCGCCTGGAGCTACGGCTGGAAGAAGTTCACGGGGAACCTCGGGTCGATCCTGATCGCCATCCTGGTCCTGGTGGCGGTGCAGATCGTCTTCCAGGTCGTGAGCTACTTCGTCCGGGACTCGTACATCGTGTCCTTCCTGATCAGCCTCGCCTCTTGGATCGTGTCGATGATCATCGGCGCGGGAATCGTCCGCGGCGCTCTCGACATCACCGAGGGCCGGGAGCTCGATCCGAAGACGCTGCTGACTCCGCAGAAGCTGGGCGAGGTGGTCGTCGCGTCGGTGCTGATCGGCATCGCGACGTTCATCGGCTTCATCCTGCTGGTGATCCCGGGCCTGCTGGTCGCGTTCTTCACGTCCTTCACGCTGTACTTCCTGATGGACAAGCCCGAGCTGGGCGCGATCGACGCCATCAAGGCGAGCTTCGAGTTCACGAAGAACAACGCGGGCAACGTGATCGTCTGGTTCCTGCTGTCTCTGGTGACCTACATCGTGGGCTTCTGCCTGTGTGGCGTCGGATTGATCGCCGCGATCCCGGTGATCATCCTGGGCACGGCCTACACCTACAAGACGCTCAACAACGAGCCGGTCGCTGCCTGACCGCTCGGTCGACGTCGACCCGCCCTCTCGCCGAGAGGGCGGGTCGACGCATTTCGGCAGGTGGGCTGCCGGGCAACACGGACTCAGCTGTTGGAGAAGACCGCCGGATCGTCCGGGCCACGCCCGCTCCACGTCCAGGCGTACGCCGAGTCCTCGACCGCCAAGCCACCCTCGCCGAGGTCGAGCGGAGCGAAGGTGTCGACCATGACGGCGGACTCGTCGAAGTAGTCGACTCCCAGCGAGGCCTCGATCGCGGAGGGCTGCGGGCCGTGGGCGTAGCCGCCGGGGTGGAGAGAGATCGAGCCCAGCCCGATGCCGGAGCCCTTGCGAGCCTCGTAGTCGCCGCCGACGTAGAACATGACCTCGTCGCTGTCGACGTTGGAGTGGTAGTAGGGCACCGGGATCGACAGCGGGTGGTAGTCGACCTTGCGCGGCAGGAAGTTGCAGACCACGAAGTTGTGGCCCTCGAAGACCTGGTGCACCGGCGGCGGCTGGTGCACCTTGCCGGTGATCGGCATGTAGTCCTCGACGTTGAACGTGTAGGGATACAGGCAGCCGTCCCACCCGACGACGTCGAACGGGTGCGTCGCGTAGGTCATCCGGGTGCCGACGATGCCGGCACTGGTGCGGTGCTTGACCAGGACGTCGACGTCGGTGCCCTCGAGGTGGAAGGGCTCGGTCGGGCCGTGCAGGTCGCGTTCGCAGTACGGCGCGTGCTCGAGCAACTGGCCGTAGCGCGACAGGTAGCGCTTCGGCGGTGCGATGTGGCTGTTGGCCTCGATCGCGTAGAGCTGGCTCGGCTCGGCCGGTACCCACCGGTGCGTGGTCGCCCGCGGCACGGTCACGTAGTCGCCCGCGCGGTAGTCGATCACCCCGAACACCGTCTGGACGACGCCGGACCCGGACTCGACGTACACGCACTCGTCGCCGATCGCGTTGCGGTAGTACGGCGAGTGGTCGGTGCCGGTGAGGACGTACGAGATGCGCACGTCGTTGTTGCCGAGGACGAGACGCCTGTCGTTGACAGCATCTGGCCCGGTCTCGAGATCGTGCAGCTTGAGGTGCCGCGGCTTGAGCGGGTGGTTGGGGGTGCGGCGCTGGTCGGGGAGCTCCCAGACCTCGGAGCCGACGATCGCCGACGGCACCCCGCGGTGGTAGAGCAGCGAGGAGTCGGAGGAGAAGCCCTCCTCCCCCATCAGCTCCTCGTGGTAGAGGCGGCCTTCAGGGTCGCGGTGCTGGGTGTGCCGCTTCGGCGGGACCTCGCCGACGCGTCGATAGTGGGCCATGAGTCCTCCACGTGTTCGATAAACGAACGCGATCGTCCGTTATCTGATCCATGGTTAGAGTAGCCAGCGTGTCAACGGACGCCCTCCCCACTCTGCCACCGACTCTCCCCCCGGCTTGGCGCGGCTTGGTCGACGACGCCGCGATCTTCCCGCCGGTCGACGCCCCGATCCACGAGGCCGCGGGCTCCCACCAGGCTCGACGGCACGAGCCGTACGCCGACCTCGTCGGCACCTTCGTGGTCCGCGACACCGACATCCCGATCCTGCGCGGCACCCCGCTCGCGCTCTCTGTCGTGGTCACCGGGGGCGCGGGGCAGATCTCCGGAGCCGCCGGGCTGGGGCGCAAGCTGCATGTCGCCATCGAGGGCCTGGAGATCGCGTTGCGCGACCCCGCCGACCCGGTCGGCGCCGCCCGTCGCGTCGTCACCGCCGTGGACGCCGCCAGGACCGAGGGCATCCTCGACGACCACGTGCCGGTCTACGTCGAGATCCCGTCGTCCTGCCCGGAGCCGGCCTGGCTCGCTGCCGCGGACGAGGTCGCGGCGGCCGAGCTGCGGCTGAAGTTCCGCACCGGCGGGCTGGAGGCGCACGCCTTCCCCTCCGCTGCCGCCCTGGCCGCGTGGATCGATGCCGCGCTGGACCGGGAGACATCGTTCAAGTGCACGGCCGGGCTGCACCGCGCCGTACGCCACACCGGCGATGACGGCTTCGAGCACCACGGCTTCCTGAACCTCCTGGTCGCGACCCGGCAGGCCTTCGACGGCAGTCCGCGGGCCGAGGTCGTCGACCTGCTCGAGGAGCGCGAGCCCGCCGTACTGGTGGAGACCGCACGCGACCTCGACCTGGCCGGCGCGCGCCGGTGGTTCACGTCGTTCGGCTCCTGCTCCGTCAGTGAGCCGCTCGACGACCTGCTCGCCCTGGGCCTGATCGGTCCTGGCTTGCTGGAGGAGTCATGAGCACCTGGGTTCCCGGCGCCGACGGGTCGCTCTTCGACGTCGACAACCTGCCGTACGGCGTCTTCTCCCGGCCGGGCGAGGAGCCCCGCGTCGGCGTCCGGATCGGTGACTTCGTCGTCGACCTGGCGCCGATCGCCGCCGCCGAGATGCTCGACGTCCACCACGTCTTCCAGGAGCGCTCCCTCAATCCCCTGATGGCCGAGGGCCGTCAGGTCCGCGAGTCCGTACGGCGCTGGGTGACCGGCCTGCTCACCGACGAGACCGAACGCGATCTCGTGGAGCCGTCGCTGCTTCCCCTCGCCGACCTGACGATGCACCTCCCCGTCGAGGTCGCCGACTACGTCGACTTCTACGCCTCTCTCGACCACGCGACCAACGTCGGCCGGATCTTCCGACCCGACGGCGAGGCACTGCTCCCCAACTGGCGACACCTGCCGGTCGGCTATCACGGCCGGGCCGGCACGGTCGTCCCGTCGGGGACACCGGTCGTGCGGCCGCGCGGCCAACGGCCCGGTCCCGAGGGGCCGACGTACGGAGCGTCCAGGCGGCTCGACATCGAGGCGGAGCTGGGCTTCGTGGTGGGTGTCGGCTCGACGATCGGCACGCCCGTGTCGTACGACGCGTTCGCCGACCACGTCTTCGGTGTCGTGGGGCTCAACGACTGGTCGGCACGCGACATCCAGGCCTGGGAGTACGTGCCGCTCGGGCCGTTCCTCGGGAAGTCGTTCGCGACGTCGATCTCGCACTGGGTCACCCCGGTCGAGGCGCTGTCCGCAGCCTGGGTCGACCTGCCCGGCCAGGAGCCGGAACCCTTGCCCTACCTGGGCCCTGGCGCCACGCAGGGTCTCGACATCGACGTGGAGGTGGCGCTGAACGGCGAGGTCGTCAGCCGGCCGCCGTACCGCTCGATGTACTGGTCTCCCGCTCAGATGCTCGCCCACCTCACGGTCAACGGCGCGTCGCTGCGCACCGGCGACCTCTACGGCTCCGGGACGATCAGCGGCCCCGAGCCCGACCAGCGCGGCTCCTTCCTCGAGATCGGCTGGGGCGCCGACGGGACCTTCCTCGAGGACGGTGACGAGGTGGTGCTGCGCTACACCGCGCCCGGCACCGGTGGCGGCCGGATCGCCTTGGGCCAGGTCATCGGCCGGGTCGAGCCTGCTCGGACCTGACCTCGACTACATTGCCCGACATGGCGAACGAGCGGGCGGACGCAGCAAGCACCGTCGCGGCACTGGCGTTCGGCGGCATGATCGCAGCCCCGGTCGGGATCGTCTGGGCGCTCGCATCGTGGCCGGACGAGAGCACCGGCGACAGCCACGTGGTGCCCGTGCTCGGCATCATCGTCGCGGTCGCCGGCGTATGCGCGCTGCTGGCGGCGGTCGTCGCGTGGGCCGTGCGGCTCGGCATCGCGTGGTCGGGACTACGGGACCAGATCGTCCACGACGTACGGCATCCGCCCCGGTCCATGGCCGAGCCGAGCTACCTCGACGAGGACGGTCGCTAATCGGGTTGTGGCTCGGCCTCCGCGCCGCTTGGCTGAGGGCATGACCGACATCAAGGTGGGGATGGCCACCGACGCCGACCGCTATCTCGCCACCGACCAGACCGTGTGGTTCGCCGAGGTGGTGTCCGCGCCGACGGAGGAGCAACTGCTCGGTCTGCCGGTCGACCAGCGCTTCGCCGCCGAGATCGACGGCGCCGACGAGGGCACCTACCCCGGCGTCTACGGGGTCTTCCCGATGACACTGTCCGTCCCCGGGGCGCACGCCGGCCTGCGACAGGTCCCGTGCGCCGGACTGACCTGGGTCGGCGTGCATCCCGACCACCGGCGGCGAGGCGTGCTGACGGCGATGCTGCGCCACCACTTCGAGCAGGTGCACGCCGAGCCCGGCATGCACGTGTCCGCTCTGCACGCGAGCGAGCCGGCGATCTACGGCCGGCACGGCTACGGTCTGGCGTCCCTGGAGCTCGTGGTCAGCCTGTCCCGCGGCGCCACCCTGACCGCGCCGGGACTCGACGACGCCGCGAAGACGATCACCACGCGGATGTCGACGGCCACCGATCCCGGCGTGCCCGGGCGACTGCGCGAGTGCCACCTCGCGTACGCCGAGCTGGGCGCCGTCGTCGGTGCCCTCGAATACTACGAGCGGGTCTGCCAACAGCTGCCGGAGCACCTGCGTGACAAGGAGCCGTGGCGGGTGCTCTTCGCCCGTCGCGACGGCGCGGACGTCGGGTTCGCGGCGTTCCGCCGCAACGACAAGTGGGAGCACGCCCGACCGGCAGCGACGCTGGACGCGTGGGCGGTCGTCGGTGAGCCCGCGACCCGCCTGGCCCTGCTGCGGCGCCTCGTCGACTTCGACCTGGTCTCGACCGTCAAGATCGGGACGGTCGGCGCCGACGACCCGCTCCTGCTCTGGGCCGGTGGCCCCCGTGCCACGGGCGGCATCGAGACCTACGACAGCCTCTGGATCCGGCTCGTCGACCTGCCCGAGGCGCTGATGGGCCGCGCCTGGAGCGCGCCGTGCGACGTGGTGCTCGACGTGGTGGACCAGGCAGCACCGTGGAACGAGGGCCGTTGGCGGGTCCACGCCGACGACACCGGCACGGCCACCGTCGAGCGGACGACGCCGACGTACGCCTCCCGGTCGAGGTGCTCGGTTCCGCGTACCTCGGCGGCGCCAACCTGCTCGGCCTCGCCCGCGCCGGCTTGGTCACCGAGCAGCGCGCAGGCGCAGCGCGTGAGCTCTGGCGCGCGCTCCGGTCCGACGTCACGCCCACAGCAGCCGTGGGCTTCTAGCGCGTCAGGCCTTCGGCTCCTTCGACACGAGGTGGCCGAAGGCCACCAGCCGGTTGTCGGTGTGGAAGAGCTCGGCGCAGGTGACCAGCGTCAGCAGCCGGGTCGGCCCCACTCGGTCCGAGAGCGACTGCCCGGTCTCCGGGTCGACCGGCTCTGCTGCAGTGACCCAGCCCGCGTCGAAGTCGACCGTCAACGAGTCGCCGGAGGTGTCGAGCACGTAGGTGTACACAGCGTCCTGCGTCTCGACGACCACCTCGTCCCCGGCGTCCAGGTCCGGCATCTCGCGCAGCGGCTCACCGTGCGTGATCCGATGGCCGGCCAGGGCGAAGTTGCCCTGACCGCCGGGCTTCGGTGAGCTGTCGAAGATGCCGAAGCCGCGCGTCAGGGTGTCGTCGTCGGTCCCCTCGTGCGCCGGTACGACGTAGTCGTCGCCGAACCGCGGGATCCGGATCAGCGCCACGACGTCGCCGGCGAGCTCCTCGTCCTTGGCGGAGACCGATCCCTCCCCGTCACTGTCCTGCTGCCACACCCGTTCGGTGGCGCCGACGATCGACTTCTGCTCGCGCTTCGACGCCCAGGTCGTGCCGTAGAGCTGCCAACCGACGTACCCGAGCACGAGCACACCGGCGACGATCATTGCGACGCCTACCCAGACGAGGTGCCGCCACCTGTTTCGCGGTTGCTGCTCGTCGCGCTGTTTCCCTGCCACCCGGCCAGTCTGCCGCCTCGGCCACAGCATCCCGGTAGCGTGGCGACGTGCAGTTCGGCCAGTACCCGGCCCCGGGTCACGTCATCGCCCACCTCTCCGACCCCCACCTGCTGGCGGCCGGCGAGCGGCAGTACGGCGTCATCGACACCGAGGTCGGCCTCGCGCTCGCGCTGGGGCGACTGGCCCGGCTCGACCTGCTCCCGCAGGCCCTGGTCTTCACCGGCGACCTCGCGGACAAGGCCGAGCCAGCGGCGTACGCGCGCCTGCGTCAGTTCGTCGAGCCGGTGGCGGCGGAGATGGGCGCCCAGGTCGTCTGGGTGATGGGCAACCACGACGAGCGGGCGACGTACGCCGCCGAGCTCTTCGGGGAGACCGTCCCGGACGGCGGATCGCCGACCCAGGACCGCGTGTACGACGTGGCCGGGTTGCGGATCGTCTCGCTCGACACCAGCGTCCCCGGCTACCACCACGGCGAGATCAGCGACGAGCAGCTGGCGTGGCTGGCCGACGTGCTCGCGACGCCGGCGCCGCACGGCACCCTGCTGGCGCTGCACCACCCGCCGATACCGATCCCGATGATGCCGGCGGCCGAGGTCATCGAGCTGCTCCAGCAGGAGCGCCTGGCCGCGGTGCTCGAGGGCACCGACGTGCGCTGCATCCTCGGCGGGCACTTCCACTACTCGACGTACTCGACCTTCGCCGGGATCCCGGTCTCCGTGGCGTCCGCGACCTGCTACACCTCCGACCCGGCACCGCTCGAGCGGTTCGTCTCCGGCGTCGACGGCCACCAGGCGATGACGATGGTGCACCTCTACGAGGACCGGATCGTGCACACCGTCGTCCCCGTCGACGAGGCTCTCGAGGTGAGTGGCTTCCCGTCCGACGTACGGGCGCAGGTCGAGGCACTCTCCCCCGAGGAACGACGGGAGCTGCTCTCGCGCAAGGACTCCCCCATCTACACCGGCGAGATCCAGGTCCCCGGAGTGGTCTGAGCCGTGGCGGAGGCACTGTTCTGGGGTCTCTTCTCGTCCGCGGCGCTCTTCCTCGGCCAGCTGCTCGCGAAGCCGCTCGGCAGGTCCGAGCGCGCGATCGGGCTGATGATGGGCTTCGGCGGCGGCACCCTGCTCGCGGCCGTCGCCTACGAGCTGATCCCCGAGTCGCACCTGACCGACGGCTGGCAGATCGTCACCGCAGCGATGGTCGGCGCACTGGCCTACTACGTCGGCGACCGGCTGGTCGACCGTGGCGGCGGTGCCGCCCGCGTGGCTGTCGCCCAGGGCAAGGGCGAGGGCGGTTCCGGGATGGCGATGTTCCTGGGCGCGCTGCTCGACGGCATCCCCGAGGCGTTCATCCTCGGCCTCGGCCTGGCCCTCGGCGGCGAGATCAGCCTGGCCTTCCTGGCCGCGATCTTCGTGTCCAACATCCCGCAGGGGCTCGCGGGCACGACGAGCCTCCAGGAGGCGGGTGCGTCGGGGCGCCGGATCACCCTGATGTGGGGGCTGCTCACCATCGCGTGCGGCATCGCGTCACTGCTCGGCTACGTGATGGCCGACAGCCTCACCAACGTGGGCACCTACGCCAGCGCCTTCGCCGGCGGCGCGGTCCTGATGATGCTCGCCGACTCGATGATCCCCGAGTCCTACCGGCACGGCGGCCGCCTGGTCGGCCTGCTCACTGTGATCGGCTTCCTGGTCGCCGGGATCTTGACCGTGCTTCAGTAGCTGGCGGCGGGTTTCCCGTCTGGGACTGGTGGGACGACCAGCCCTACGCCGTCGCCTCGTCCTCGGCCTCGAGAGCGGCCGCGGCGGCGAGGCCGAACGGGCCGTGGAGCACCGGTCGTACGTCGCCCCGGGTGCCGACCCAGCCGACGCCCGGCTCGAGCCGGCGCAACACGCGGGCGGGTGCACCGCCGACGACCGTGTGGTCCTCGACGACGCCCCGGACGACCGAGCCGGCGGCGACGACCACGTTCCGGCCGATCCGGGTGCCGGGAAGGATGATCGCGCCGTGCCCGATCCAGGTGCCGGAGCCGATCTCGACCGGATCGTGGGTGCCGAACTGCTCGCCGATCGGCAGCTCGGGGTCCTGGTAGCCGTGGCTGGCGTCGGACACGAAGATGTCCTGGCCGAACCACACGCCGTCGCCGATCACCACCGACTCGTGAGCGACGATCGTGCACCTCGCGCCGATCACGCAGCGGTCGCCGATCACCAGGGCCCGCTCCGGGGCGCGGGTGTCGAGGACGCCGTACCCGACCGCCAGGCTGACGTGCCGCCCGACGAGCGTGTCCTCACCGATGTGGATGGACCGCTGCCCCATCAGAGTGGCCATCGGGAAGCCGATGCTCGTGCCGCGCCCCAGGCTGCCGAAGCCCTCCGCCGCCCGGGTGCCGGGGACGATCTGGCCGACCCGGTCCAGCCAGCGTGCCCCGGTCAGCACAGCGCCGTTCGCCAGACGCCTCGCGATGCTCTTCACGGACGGAGGGTAGCGGTCGGGTGTGGCGGACACCACGCGAACGCCCAGGCTGGCATGGGCCAGATCACGATCGATCCGGGATCATCGGACGCGAGCCGCCCGTTGTATCGAGTGCGCCCTGGCTGGGTCATCGTCCGCCTGCGCCGTCCTGCCAGAACCGCACCTCCGTGTGCGTCGTCACGCCGCTTCGACCGCGACTGGCTCGCCTACGAAGGAATCCTGCTTTGCCCCGATCATCCGTGATGCACCGCGCCGCCGGCGCGCCCATCTGGGTCCTGATGACCCTCGCCGTGGTGATCGTCGCCAGCACCGCCCTGGTGGCGACGTACCGGCACACCAGCCCGCCCGCCGCGCCGCAAGCGGCCGCCGCAGAGCTTCCGAAGTCGTCGCCAGCGGCCGCCGGCGTCCGGCGGGACTCGGTCTCTCGTTCGTCGGACCGCCCCCGCGGCCGGGAGCCGCGCCAGCCCGTGAAGCGGGCGATCCCGATCGTCCGCAAGCCCATCCCCACCCTGCCCCTCGCCAAGAGCGATGCGGCCGAGACCGTCGCCGCGGCCCAGGCCTCGATGTACAACGTCCCCGGCCAGTGCCTCGGCTGGTCGCGCGAGCAGGCCGACATCCCGTCGCGCTTCATGGACGCCGCCACCGCGTGGGAGCACGCCACCGGCCGGCACTCGCGCGACACGACACCCCCCAAGGGCGCCGCGGTCTACTGGACCGGCGGCAGCGGCGGCCACGGGCACATCGCGATCTCGGTAGGCAACGGGATGGTGCGCTCCTCCGACGCCGGCGGCTCCGGCGTCGTCGCGACGATCTCGCTGCGACAGCTCACCCGCGAGTGGCACCTGACGTACGTCGGCTGGGCCGACTCCATCAACGGCTACCGGATCCGCGGCGTCGCGAGCGCCTGAGCTCGGCCGGCGGGTGAAGGTGGTTGTTGACCAGGCTCCCCAGCGCTCCGCAATGCCGCTCGCGAGATCGCGGAGCTCACCTTCGACCACCACGCTCGTCCCAACTTTGTACGCCTGGTCGAGTTCGAGAACATCCGTCGCGGCGAGCATCTCCGCCAGGTGGCTTCCCGCAGCGACCTGAGCACACCTGCGACCTCCCTGCTCGAGGACGTGCTCGAACGTGGACGCACCGCGGAGTCCATCCGTCCGGACGTCGAAGCCATCGACGTCCACATGCTCATTGGCGCCTATGCGTCTTCCAGGTCGCAGCCAACAACACCGTCGGCTTCCTCTTCGGCCGTGACATGGTGGCCGCCGAAGTCAGCGAGCGGCACCGGCGCATGCTCGAAGACATCGTGGTCGCCTGGCACTCTGGCGCGTAGCGCTCCGTTGCGCGGCATCGGACCTCATCTGATCATGCGCCCGCGACCTTGGCGGCGGACGGTGCGAGGTCACGCGCGAGCGGCGTAACGGCCGTTTTGAGCCGCGCGTAGCGGGTCGCTCGCAGTTCCTGCTCGGCACCTACGCCGCGTTCCGCAGCGAGACGATGTCACCCCTCAGGCGGCACGTCTGAGCTCAACGCTCACGAGCCAGATCCCTGTTACGCGTTCCTGAGCTGACACTGCAGCTGGGATGCGGTCTCGAGCTCCGCGTTGCGGACGCCAGTGGCCCCTCTGTCAGTCCTGCGGCGTGACTTTGCTAGCAGCAGTCTGCAGGCGCCTCGGAGCTGGCGCTGATCGCCGCCGCCCCTGTGCTCGCAGCGCGTTCCCGACCCCGCCCCTTGCGCTCGGCGTACGGGTACCGGTCGAAGCGTCTGAGTTGGGCGATCCGCCCCCGGAGGATGCTCGGGTCACGCGTGGCGGCGTCGAAGACCATGGGCTTGAGGTAGTCGCTCGGGTCGGCGGTCCACCGGATGTCTGGCCACTGGTCCGGGGGCAGCCCCATGTTGCGGAGCTGCTCCAGGTACACGGCGTAGTGCACGACGGCCTTGGTCTCCCCGACGTCGCTTCCGCCTGTGGTCTGGTGATTCGGGACGAAGATCTTGGCTCGGACTGCTTGTTGGTAGTCGATTAGGTCGCGGAGTCCGTTGTTCAAGAAGTTCGCGGTCCCGACTGCTGCTGAGAACCAGTCGAGCGGAGCCATAGCCATCAAGATGTCGGTGATCCGCTGACCGTCGGCCGGCACGCCGTCGGGCCATGCCGAGCCCTTGCCCTCTCTGAGGGCTCCGATGGTGTCCTGCCAGCCCATGGAGAAGAAGGAGCCGCGCCGCAGGGTGATGTTGTAGAACATGGCCACCGGACCACCGTCTCCGCCGCCGGTGCGGAGGTTGAGCTGACCGGGCTGCGGGGGGTTGGAGGGTCGCAGCGGGATGCCAGGCGGGAAGAGAGCGGCATCGCGCGGGTCCACCGGGATTACACCGTCCGGCGGCACCAGGCTGTTGCGCGGGTACGCTGGGTCCGCCGGCGTGGCGATGGAGTGCAGGTGCCTGAACGCCACCACCTGGGCGAAGGGTTCGAGGAAGTCGAGGCGCAGGATCTGGGTGCCAGGTGTCGATCCCGCTGTGGTCACGACGACCAGGTCCAGCTCGACGTTTCTCGGGAACCGAGCGACCGGGTCTCCTTGGATCATCGGATCGTTGACCATCCGCTCGAAGTCGGCACGCATGGTGATGGCGGTCTCCTCGCTCGCGTACAGCGTTGCGCCGGTCTTGGCCGCGAGGTAGGCCGCGTTCTCCGCGTGGTCACTGTGGCCGTGGCCGATCAGGATGGCGCGCGGTGCCGCGTTCACGAGGTCCTGGATAACGAACGGAGTACGTCCGGGTGTCACCTCCAGACGAGTGATGAAGGTGTCGAGGTAGACCACCCGGCCTCCCACGGCGACTGCGAAGCTAGAATTTGTGATCCACGACACGATCACTCGGTCCAACGGGAGCAGTCCGGTTCGAGGGTCTACGTGCTCCACGCCGAAGATCAGTTGCCGGGCTGCGATGGTCTCGGGTCGTCGAGCCTGGTGGCGTTCCCGGCTGGTCAGCGAAGTGCCTGAGGCGGCTTGCGCGGGAGAGTCGACGACGCCAACCGCAGCCGCGCCGGCCACAGCGGCGCCCGAGCTCACAAAAGTCCGACGTTTCATCTCATGACTCCTTGGTCGTGCAGTTCGGTCACGTTCCGCTGGACTCGGCTGCGTCTAGTGCGAAAGTCCTTCGCGGCAGCCGTCGGTGACACTATGAACTCGGTCACATCATTGGCAACAGGTTGCCAATGGGTTGCCGCACCCGGGTCGCAACCGCCTCAACCAGGAGCCGGTCACGTAGTCGGCCCGGGTCCTCGTCCGTCCAGACTCCGGTCTTGATCCAACTGCTGACTGGAGAGGCCGTCAGGACGAGGCATCGACCAGGTGGGGCAACCGCTCTCGCCCGGAGACGGCACCGGCATCACGAGCAGACGTCTCCCGCCCTCGGCCAGTCTGGGTCGACGTCACGGGCCACCGGTACGACGAGAAGGACTGGCGCCCTGCTCAGTCTGCGCGGGCTAGCCGCGTCCCTGATGACACGAGTCCTGGGCGCTTTCAGCTAGGTCTGGTCAGAGATCGCCAAGGCAATCTTGCCCTGAAGGTGGCCAGCTTCAAGAGCACGGTGCGCGTCGGCAATGCGGTCGAAGGGGAAGGTCTCGTGCACGTGCACGCGAAGCTTGCCCTGATCGACCAGGTCGACGATCCCCCGTAGGGCCACGGGATCCGGGTCCACCCCGATGCCACTGAACCGCATTCCGGCCGCCTCGAACTTCGCAGCTTGTTTCGCGTCTCTCATGGCCGCCGCCGTCACCAGGTGGCCTCCGGGTCGAAGCACCTCGAGCGATCGGCCGGTGGTGTTGCCACCGAGCGTGTCGAAGACGATGTCGACATCGCGGACTGCAGCGGCAAAGTCGACCGACGCGTAGTCGATGACTTCGTCGGCGCCGAGGCTCTCCACGAACGCGGCCGGAGCACGTCAAGGAGTTCGAGCGATGCCTGAGTGACGGACCGGGCTTGATCGGACTGTCACTCAACCCGTCGACGCCGGCAGGGACCCCGGACCAGCCTGGGTGGGACGAGTGTCTCCACCTGTGCATCGAGGCGAAGCGGCCCGTCCTCGTCTTTGTCGGCATGTCCGCGACAGGCGCAGGGACGAGAGGAGGTATGGGCATCACCCTCGAGAGCTGCCACCCCCGTTACGTCGACCGGATCGCGGCGAAGTATCCCGACCTCGACGTCATTGCCGCTCGGGTCGCATGGCCGTGGCAGTCGGAGATGATCGCGATCGCCCTTCACAAGGCCAACGTGCGGATGGAACTCCACGGATGGTCTCCCCGCTACTTCTCCGAGGAGCTCAAGCGCGAGATCGGGAAGCGGCTTCGCAAGCGTGTGCTCTTCGGAGCCGACTACCCGATGCTCGGCCACGACCGACTCGTGGACGAGTGGACCCAGCAAGGCTTCTCGTCAGACGTGCTGGACGACGTGTTCTTCGGCAACGCCGAGACGTTCCTTTCCTCGATCGGAGTCGACTGATGGACCTGCAACTCACCGACAAGGTCGCCATCGTCGGAGGTGGGAGCGACGGTCTTGGCTACGCGATCGCCGACCGGCTTCTGGAGGAGGGCGCCCGAGTCACGATCTTCGCCCGACGAGAGGCGAAGGTGACGGCCGCTGTTAAGTCGTTCGCTCAGAAGTACGGCGAGGACCGGATCCTGGGACTCGCGGCCGACTGCGGGGACGCCGCCGCCCTCAACCGTGTGACGGCCGCGACCGTCGACCAGTTCGGCGCTGCCATCCACGTGCTCGTGACCAACGACGGCGGCCCTCCGGTCCGCCGGATCCCGGAGCTGACGGACGACGTGTGGGACCAAGCGCTCGCCCGCCACTTCTTCTACGTGGTCCGGTCCGTCAGAGCGACCCTGCCGTACATGACGGCCGAGGGTGGAAGCATCTTGAATGTCGTCTCGGGCATCGTCCAGCGCCCGGCTATCGGCATGGCCGCGTCCGTGGCGGTGTGGTCTGCCGTGATCGGCTATGCCAAGACCCTTGCCCTCGAGGTCGCCCAGGACGACATCACGGTCAACACGTTGCTGTCCGGATACTCCGATACCGCGCTGCTGGGCAGGGCGTTGGAGAGTCAGCCCGAGCTGTCGAGAGAGGGACTCGGCCGCGGGGTGCCGCTGGGACGCATTGGGCAGCCGCAGGAGTTCGCGAGCCTGGCCGCGACGCTCGTTTCGCCGCTCTCGAGGTTCGTCACGGGCATCGTGGCGCCGGTCGACGGTGGGTCCAGCATCGGCAGCGGCGCGAACTTCGACTCGCCCCACGCGTCGAAATGAGATCGAGACGTCGGACCGGGTTCGGCGAGTAGGAGAGGCACTCATGCGCATCATCACCCAGAACGACTTCGGCGGGCCCGAGGTGCTGTCCATCGAGGAGGCACCGGAGCCTCGACCGCTGCCCACCGAGGTCACCGTCCGTGTCAAGGCGATTGGTCTGAACCCGCTCGAGGCACTTATGCGCGCCGGCGTGTTCCCGCTGCTCGGCAAGCCGCCCTTCGTGCTTGGGTGGGACATCAGCGGAGTCGTCGAGGTGGCGCAGACGTGGCGCTTCATGCCAGGGGACGAGGTCTTCGGCATGCCCAACTTCCCTCGGGCGGCCAACGCCTATGCCGAGGTGGTGTCCGCTCCGGCGCTGCACCTCGTGCGCAAGCCGTCGGTTCGGTCGCACGTCGAGGCGGCGGCGCTACCGACGGTGGGTCTGACGGCCTGGCAGGGTCTCGTCGACCTCGGCGGCGTCAGCGAGGGTGACCGCGTGCTCGTCCATGGCGCCGACGGTGGGGTCGGCCATTTCGCGATCCAGATCGCGAAGGCGTTCGGCGCGCAGGTCGTCGCGACCGCCAGCGCGAGCAAGCGGGAGTCGGATCGATCCCGATCCAGTTTCCGAGGACCACGTCGGGGCAACTCCGGGCAAAGTCGAAGGCATAGTCGTGCTGGCTACGGACCTCGCCGACCTCCATCTTCGCGGTGTAGGCGAAGTCAAGCATCACCCTCGCGTTGGCCCGGCGGAACCGTGCAGCCTGTTCCTCCTCGCTGACGAAGCTCATGTTCCACTTGAAGTAGTCGCGCACCGCGGCCCGGTCCTCGGCGCTGTCGTACGGGCTTCCCTTCCAGCCCTGCTTGGTTCCCCAGTGGGACGCGAAGGGCACCAGACCGGCCCAGGTCTCGCTCAGGCAGTTGGACAACGGGATGGTCACTGGACAACGACCCTGGAAAGCAACACGTGCCGTCGACCCCGGGGCTCGGCCAAGGGGCAATTGCGCTCTCGCTTTCGCTACCGTGGTCAGCATGAGTCAGGCAGACGGCGAACTGTGAGGACGCCAGCGCCTGCCGAGATCGCCCGGCCCAAGCTTGCTGATCGGTTCGATCCGTGGGAGGCAGCCGCGGATGGCGTGGCGCTACTTGTCCTGCTCTGGCCCATCAGGGAACTCCAAGCAGACGGTGGCGGCATCGCCGGCATTGTTTTCATCGCGTTGTCTGTCGTGGTGCTGGTCGTGCGGCGTCGGTGGCCCCTGCCGACCATGGTTACCGCTCTCCTGCTCGCCTTGGTCGGGCCGCTGTTGGCGTCGGTGCTGTCGGTGTGGGTGGCTGCCCACGTGTGCCTCTTTTCGCTGGCGCTGCGGCGCCCCTTGCGCCTAGCGGTGTTGTCAGCTGCTGCGCTGTTCGCTGTCACGTTTGTTGGCGTAGTCGGTCAACTGGATTCTTCGGTGTTCGACCTGCGGGTCCTAGGGCTGCTTGCCTGGACCGCTTCGGTCACGGCCACCGGCGCGGCTGTCCGGTCGCAACGCGGCTATGTCGCGGCGATCGAGGACCGTGCTGCCCGTCTGCAACAGACACGTGAGAGCGAGGTGCGTCACAAGGTCACTGAGGAGCGCCTGCGCATTGCTCGCGACCTGCACGACGCGGTTGCGCACTCGATCACGGTGATCAGTCTGCACGCAGGCTCAGCCCAAAGCACCCTCGGCCGCTCGGAGGAAGCGACACGGACCTCTCTGGCTCACATTCACGCCGCGGCCCGGGGGGTATTGGCAGAGATGCAGGAGATCCTGCAAGTCCTCCGCACCGAAGGCAACGAGAGCGAGCGCCCCGCGTGGGTACAGATTTCGTCAGGTGGGCCCGTGGTGGGGCTCCGCGGGGTGCTCGACCTGGTCGAGTCGTTTCGCGCTACTGGTCTTTCGATCGACCTGTGTGACCGGACGAATGACGCCCCTCTGGGACCCGTTGGGGATGCAGCGATCTACCGCGTGGCCCAAGAAGCCCTCACAAACGCCCGTAAGCACGGGGTTGGCGTCGTGAGGTTGGAGATCAACGAGTGTGAAGGCGCAACGGAGTTGAGGGTGACGAACGACCGAGTTGGCGCGCACGAGTTCAACCGTGCCACCCGGGAGAGCGCGGGTGACGCGCCGACCTCTGGCTTCGGCCTGGTCGGTATGCGGGAGAGAGTCTCCCAGGCACGCGGAAATCTCGAGCTGATCGAGACCGCGACCTCGTTCACGCTGGTCGTCTCGTTGCCCCACGCCAGCACCACCTCTCCCGACTATGCCTCCCCGTACCAGGTCCCTGACCCCCGGGAGCCGCAGTGAACGGGCCGGGCACAAGTCGCGAGGGGGAACCGCTCAGGTGAGCCGCGTACGCGTCCTGCTCGTTGACGATCAACAGCTCATCCGGCTCGGCCTCCGCGGAATCCTGGAAGCCGACGAACGACTGACCGTCGTAGGCGAGGCCGGTGACGGCCGCGAGGCGCTGCGGCTGTGTGCAAGCCTGGAACCTCATGTGGTCTTGATGGACCTGCGGATGCCGATCATGAACGGCGTCGAGGCCACCCAGGAGATTCACGAGAAACATGGCTCCTCGGTCCAAGTGGTCGTGCTCACCACGTTCGAGACCGACACCAACGTGCTGGCAGCCCTCAAGGCCGGCGCGGCCGGCTTCATCAGCAAGGGAGCCGCCCCCGACGCCCTGGTCTGTGCGGTGCTCGACGTCGCGTCGGGCCAAGCGGCTCTGTCCCAAGGAGCCATGCAGTCCGTCCTAGGACACCTACGCGCCACACCCGCCACCGCTGAGCCACCACGCGAGCTCCTCGATCGACTGACCAGCCTGACGACGCGTGAACGCGAAGTCGTCATCGCCGTGGCCAGCGGGCTCAGCAACGACGAAATCGGCGTCCAGATGTTCATCTCCCCGTTCACCGTCAAGACTCACCTCAACAGAGCCATGTCCAAGCTCGGCCTCAGCGACCGCGCTCAAGTCGTGGTAGCCGTTCGCGACGCGGGACTCCTCTGATCTGGCGGACCCACACCCCGGATCCACGTATGGCCGGCGTCGGGAGAGCGTGACCAGCAGGGTGTGATGGCAAAGGGCCGCCACACCGCGCTCGAGGCCCCCGCCAGTCGCCGGTCACCAACCTCTTGGCCGGGTCACACGTAGCAAGCGCGTTGGGAGTGCGTCTACTGCGTCCGCAGTAGACGCGACCGTCCACGCAGACGACGCGCAAGCGGCGCGGTGCGGTGAGTCTGGGATGGCCGCGGGGGCACCGCGAACCAGCACCTCACCTACCTCATAAGGACATACCATGGCTCGTCTACTACAGCGGCTCGGCTTGTTCAGCGCCCGCAGCCGCAAGTCCGTCATCGCCGTCTGGGCGCTCCTGCTCATCGCCCTGGGTGTCATCACCATGTCCTTCTCGCAGTTCAGCGACGAAACGTCGACAATCCCAGGCACCGAGTCCAGTCAGGCACTCGAGACCCTCGAGGAGAAGTTCCCTGGCGCCCCTGAGCCACTGCACGGTGGGACGCTGCAGCTCGTGCTCCAGGCGCCGGACGACGGCGAGATCACCGGCGCGGCCGACGCCGCCGCAGCCCGGGACCTGATCGCCGAGGTCGCCACGGTCGAGGGAGTCACCGCGGTGAGCAACCCCTTCGACCCCGGCGACCCCTACATCTCTCCCGACGGCAGCACCGCGATCGCCACCGTCGACGTGGAGACCGGATCCGAGGCAGCGCTCGAGGAAGTCCAAGCGCAGGTCCGCGAGGTCGCTGATGGTTCTCCCGCGCTGACCGCCCAGGTTGGCGGGTCCATGGTCGACACCTCACCCAAGGTGTTCGGCCTCGCCGAGGTCATTGCCGCCGGAGTCGCGTTCTTGGTGTTGCTACTTGCCTACGGCTCACTCGTCGCGGCCGGCGCGAACATGCTCATGGCCCTGATCGGCGTCGGGGTCGGCCTCCTGGGTGTCCTGGCTGCCTCGGCGTTCTCACCCATCCAGACCACCACCCCGATCCTCGCCCTCATGCTGGGCCTGGCCGTCGGGATCGACTACGTCCTGTTCATCATCACCCGGTTCCGCGCCGAGCTGCGCAAGGGACGCAGCGTCACAGAGGCGATCGAGGTCTCCTCCGGCACGGCCGGCTCCTCGGTGGTCTTCGCCGGCGCCACCGTCGTGATCGCCCTGGCCGGGCTCTCGGTGGTCGGCATCTCGTTCCTGACCGAGATGGGTCTCGCCGCCGCCGGCGCCGTTTCTGTGGCCGTGCTGATGGCCCTGACGCTCACCCCCGCGCTCCTCGCGGTGCTCGGACGCCGACTCCTGCCGAAAACAGAACGAGCCACGACCCTCCGCGAACCAGCCAGCACCGACAACAGCAAGCTGACCGGGCCGGTCTCCTCGGAGCGGATCACGCTGCTGGAGCGATGGGGCTCCGTCGTGGTCCGACGACCCGTCGCCTGCCTGACCGTTGCCCTGATCGGGCTCGCGGTGATCGCGGTGCCGGCGCTGGCGCTGAAGTCCGCGCTCTCGGTGCCGGGTGGCGACGACCCCGAGGGTCCCGAGCGCGCGGCCTACCAGACTGTCGCCGAGGAGTTCGGGCCCGGCGCCCAGTCCCCGTTGGTCGTGCTTGCCGAGAGCGACTCGGTGAGGTCCGCCATTCCGGCCGTGCTGTCGATGCTCGAGGACACCGACGGGGTCGTCAGTGTGGCGACACCACAGGTTTCCAGTGACGGCTCGGCCGCACTGTTCACCGTCATCGCCGACACCGATCCGCTGGACGCGGCCACCACCGACCTCGTGAGCGAGATCCGCGACCGCGGCGCAGCCCTCGACGGCAATGCTGCCGGTGTCGACGTGCGCGTGACCGGTCAGACCGCTGTGGACCTCGACACGAACCAGAAGCTCTCCGAGGCGTTCGTTGTCTACGGCCTTCTGGTCTCCGCCCTCGCCGTGGTGCTGCTGATCTTCCTGTTCCGCTCGATCCTGGTACCGCTGGTTGCCGCCCTCGGGTTCGTGTTCTCGCTCGCAGGGGCGCTCGGGGCGAGCGTCGCGGTGTTCCAGTGGGGTTGGTTCGACTTCCTTGTCAACGCACCCCAGGGAGACCCGATCAGCAGCCTGATCCCCATCCTCCTCACTGGCATCCTGTTCGGCCTCGCGATGGACTACCAGGTCTTCCTGGTCTCGCGGATGCACGAAGCGCACCTGCGTGGGCTACCCCCCAAGGAAGCCGTACTCGACGGCTTCTCCCACTCCGCAGGCGTCGTCGTTGCCGCAGCAGCAATCATGACCGCAGTGTTCGCCGGGTTCGGTCTCAGCGCCTCGCCCATCGTGGCCTCGATCGGCCTCGGGCTCGCGGTCGGAGTACTCCTCGACGCCTTCGTGGTGCGACTCGTCATCGTCCCAGCCACCCTCTCGCTGCTCGGCGACAAGGCATGGTGGGTGCCCACCTGGCTCGACCGACTCCTGCCGCACATCCACCTGGAGGGCGACGACACCGTCAACCTCACCGACACCCCGTCGGCGAACTGAAGTGGCCCCACTTCCCGGATCCGCATCCCGAGCAGCATCCCGGTTCGTGATGGGCAGACTCCACCAAGCGCGTGGTCCGCGACAACCGAACGTTGACTTTGCAGAAGAATCGCGCCAAACAAGCCGAAGACACCCAGCGGAGCACCTCGGACAAGCAGGTCCGACGGACCGTCGCGCCCGATGCCCCCGCTCCTCTACGATCTACCGGGTCTGGGGAGCCGCACGCCGCCAGGCGCTCACCCCGCAACAGGCCGACTCGATGCTGGCCCGCCGCCCCTACGACCTGCGGCACGCCTGCCTGTCCACCTGGCTCAACGCCGGGGTCCCCCCGGCCCGGTGGCCGAGTGGGCAGGACACAGCGTCGACGTCCTCCTGCGCATCTACGCCAACTGCGTGGACGGCGACGACCAGATCGCCCTGGGACGCATCGATCAGGCGCTCCAGTGAGCTCGCGTGGGCTCCGCGAGCACCACTCGCGGGCCCTCCGGCACCAGATTTCGGAGCCTCCGGCGGGTGCCGGACCGATCGCACTCCTGCCTCGGCGACCGGTCCGCTCCGCAGAACTTCGGCACGTATTCGGCACAGACAGCCGAAATCGGCCGCTATCGGCCGACGACGGCCGGACACGTCAGAAGGGCCCCCGATCAGCGTCTCCGCTGGTCAGGGGCCCTTCCATCCCGTGTGGCAGGTGAAGGATTCGAACCTTCGTAGGTATACACCGACGGATTTACAGTCCGTTCCCATTGGCCGCTCGGGCAACCTGCCGGGGCGTCGCGCGGGCCGTTTGGCACCACGACAACAAGGCGAAACAATAGCGCAGCACCCGCGGCACACGAAAACCACCGCACCCCTTCCCGGGGTGCCGCAGACGGAGGAGTGAAGATGGCCGACTCGTCGTTCGACATCGTCAGCAAGATCGACCGCCAGGAGGTCGACAACGCGCTCGGCCAGACGGCCCGGGAGATCGCGACCCGGTTCGACTTCAAGGGCACCGGCGCCACCATCGAGTGGCAGGGCGACGAGGCGATCGAGATCTCGGCCTCGGCCGACGACCGGGCGACTGCCGTCCTCGACGTCTTCAAGGACAAGCTGATCAAGCGCCAGCAGAGCCTGAAGATCCTCGACGCCTCGGAGCCCCGCCAGTCGGGACAGGTGTCGAAGATCGGCATCACGCTCAAGGAGGGCATCACCTCCGAGGACGCCAAGAAGATCTCCAAGCTCATCCGCGACGAGGGGCCCAAGGGCGTCAAGGCGCAGATCCAGGGCGACGAGCTGCGCATCTCCTCCAAGAAGCGCGACGATCTCCAGGCCGTGCAGGCGCTGGTCAAGCAGCAGGACTACGAGTTCGCGGTGCAGTTCACCAACTACCGATGAGCCGCTGACCGGCGTGCGCCGCCTCTCGGCGCTCGCGCTCACCGTCGCCCTGACTGCCGCGGGCTGCACGAGCGACGGCGCGCCGTCCGATCCGGAGTCCGGGCCGACCGTCTCTCCGATGGAGCTGGAGCCGGCCGACCCACCCGCGCCCTTCCGAGCTGCTTCGCGGAGGGGCCTGGACAGCTCCATGGTGGCCCAGTGCTCCGACCTGCGCGGCCCTGCGAGGAACTCTGGACTGGCGGTGCGGTTCCTGATGCCGACCGGTTACTCGGCCTACGACCGCAACGGCGCGACGTGCGACTTCACGGCAGCCGCGTTCGGCACCGAGTTCTACGTCTCGTTCGAGTCTCAGTCCACCCTGAAGTCCGAGAAGGAGCGCGACCTCGACCCGCGCGAGGACGAGGGCGGGGACGACTCCATCGGTGACATCTCGTACGCCGCCGACGTGCCGGTCCTCGGCGACCACGCCGGCGAACGGCTCGACTACTACTGCTACTGCGACGGCCAGGAGCTCGACTACCGCACCGTGCAGGCGAGCGGTGTGCGGCTGACCTGGATCACGCCACACGGCCAGCAGGCCCGCCGCAAGCCGGCGTACGACACCGTCACCTCGAGCATGGCACTGGTGCGCAGCGACCGCAGCACCTGCCACTCACGCGGTCGTACGGCGCTCTACCGGCCGCCGGTCCCGCAGACCGAGTCGATCGACTTCTACAGCGCGCGGTGCCACCTCTACCTGCGTCCCGGCCGTGGCTCACTGCACCGGTACGCCGAGGTCGAGCTGCGTCCGTCGGTGAGCCTTGCCGAGCGAGCGGAGCGCCTGCGGCGCAACAAGCACGTCGCCTCGGTCCGGTACGAGCCCGGCGCCGCGCTGCTCCGGGGCCGTCCGGCCGATCGCCTGACGTGGGTCGTCGTCCGCGAGAAGCCCGGGCCCTACCAGGCTCCGACGGGCCGGTGGCGCGGCATCTCCCTCGCGACCCCCGAGGTCCGGGTCACCTGGACCGCCCGTCCGCACCGGTGGCGGAGCGAGGCCGACGACGCCCGACGGTTCTTCGACTCCGTGCGCGTCGAGCCGGCGCCGCTGCCCTGAGCGGCGCCGGCCCGACGGCGTCTCAGCTGGCGGTGGCCGCCGTCTCGGCGACGGTGGTCGCACCGGTTGCGGGGGTCACCCACACCCGGACGCCCTCCTCGAGACCGACCTGCCGGGCCTGGGTCCGGGTCATGATGACCAGGACCTCCTCGCCATCGTCGGTGAGGACGGTGAGGCGCACCTCGAAGCCCACACGCAGCACCCGCGAGACCACGCCCTCGGCCGCCGCGGCGGTCTCCGGCGTACGCGAGACGGTGATGTCGTGCGGACGCAGGACCACACCGCCGAGACGGGTCGTCTCGCCGAGGAAGCCCATGACGAAGTGGTTGGCGGGCTCGTCGTACAGCTGGTCGGGCGAGCCGATCTGCTCGACCCGGCCCTCGTTGATCACCACGATCTCGTCGGCGACCTCCATGGCCTCCTCCTGGTCGTGCGTCACGAAGACGGTGGTCACGTGCACCTCGTCGTGCAGCCGGCGCAGCCAGTCGCGCAACTCCTTGCGGACCTTGGCGTCCAGCGCGCCGAACGGCTCGTCGAGGAGCAGCACGGTCGGCTCGACCGCGAGCGCCCGCGCCAGCGCCATCCGCTGACGTTGACCGCCCGAGAGCTGCGAGGGCAGGCGGTGGGAGAACTGCGACAGGTGCACGAGCTTGAGCAGCTCGTCCACCCGGGCCGCGATCTCGTCCTTGGGCCGCTTGCGGATCTCGAGGCCGAAGGCCACGTTCTTGGCCACCGTCATGTGCTTGAAGACGGCGTAGTGCTGGAACACGAAGCCGACGTTGCGCTTCTGCGGAGGCAGCTTGGTCGCGTCGACCCCCTCGATGCTGATCGAGCCGCTGTCGGCGTTCTCGAGGCCGGCGATCACACGCAGCAGCGTCGACTTGCCACCGCCGGACGGCCCGAGGAGGGCGGTCAGCTGGCCGGTCGGGATCGTGACGTTGACGTCGTCCAGGGCGACGAAGTCGCCGAACCTCTTGGTCACTCCATTGATGTCGATACTCATGTCGTCCTCTTCCTCGTCAGTTCTCGTCCTTGGGGCGGAGCACCGCGACCACGATCAAGCAGGCGATGCACACCATCACCAGCAGGAACGCGATCGCATAGGCCGATCCCTGAGCGAAGTTCTGGTACTTCTCCTCCACCATCAGTGTGGCGGTCTGGGTCTTGCCGCTGACGTTGTTGGACACGACCTTGACCGCGCCGAACTCGCCCACGGACCGGGCGAGGCTCAGCACCACGCCGTACACGAGCGCCCACTTGATGCTGGGCAACGTGATCCGCCAGAAGGTCTGCGGGGCGTTGGCCCCGAGACTCCGCGCGGCCTGCTCCTGCTCGTCCCCGATCTCCGCGAGTGTCGGGACGACCTCGCGGATCACCAGGGGCAGCGCCACGAAACAGGTCGCCAGGACCAGGCCCGGGGTGGCGAAGATGACCTGGATGCCACCCTCCTCCAGCCCCTGGCCGAACCAGCCGTCGCGGCCGTTGTAGACGAGCACCAGAGCCAGACCCACCACCACGGGAGACACCGAGAGGGGGACGTCGATCATCGCCGAGAGCAGTCTCTTGCCGGGGAACTCGTAGCGCACCAGCAGGATCGAGATGGTCAGCCCGAACACCAGGTTGATGAGGACGGCGATCCCCGCGACCTGCGCGGTGAGCATGAGTGCCGAGATGACGTCCTCATCCGTCAACGCGTCGGTGAGGTTCTCCAGGCCGCCCTCGAACGTACGGCGGACCAGCATGCCGACCGGCCAGGCCACGAGGAAGAAGACGTAGCCGACGGCGAGCAGGCGCAGCGCCCAGCGGACCGGGGTCGAGACCTTAACCACGGCGCGACACCCGCCTCTGCACGATGTCGAGCAGCACGATGACGAGGAGCGCCACCGCGAGCATCACCGAGGCGACCGCGGCGGCCGACGCATAGCTGCCGTTCTCGATGAACGACAGCACGCGCACCGACACGACCTCAGTCTCGTTGGGCCGGTTGCCGCTCAGCAGCACGAGCGAGCCGTACTCCGAGATCGCCCGGGCGAAGCTGAGCGCCGCGCCCGCGGTGATCGCGGGAAGCAGGCTCGGCAGGATGATCCGTCGGAAGATCGTCAACCGACCGGCTCCGAGCGAGGCCGCTGCCTCCTCGACGTCCGAGTCGATCTCCTCGAGCACGGGCTGGACCGTGCGGACCACGAACGGCAGCGTCACGAACGCCAGCGCCAGCGTCACGGCCCGCTCGGTGTAGGCCCAGTGAACGCCGATCGGGCTGTTCGGCCCGTAGAGGGCCAGGAGAACGAGCCCGGCGACGACGGTCGGCAGGGCGAACGGGATGTCGATGATGACGTTGAGGATCGTCTTGCCCGGGAAGCGGTCGCGGACCAGCACCCAGGCGATCACGGTGCCCATCACCACGTTGATCAGCGTGACGAGCAGCGACTGCGAGACGGTCAGCTTGAGCGCGTTCCAGGTCTGCGGGTTCTGGAGGACGTCGAGGTAGTTCTGCCAGCCGCCGGCGGCAGCGGTCGCGATGATCGCCGACAGCGGCACCAGCACCAGGAGGCTGAACCACAGCATCGCGATGCCGAGGCCAAGGCCGGCGGCGGGTGTCAGGGTGCTGCGCGGAGTCGTACGACGAGTGCGGCGAGGCCGGCCCCCCTCAGAGGGGGCCGGCCTGCCTACGTCGATCGTCGCCCCGGAGAGGGCGCCGGACATTACTCCTCGCCCTCCTTGCCGGTGTTCTGCTGCAGCTCGGTGACGATGCCGAGGGGCTTGCCCTCCTGGCCGTCGCCGAAGAACTTGTCAGCCGCCTCGCCCCAGCCCCCGAAGTTGTCGTCGAGCGTGTAGAGCGTGTCCGGGGTCGGGAACGGGTCGGACGGATCGTTCGCACCGTCGACCTCACCGACGTCGACACCGTCGACGACCGGACGGAAGCCGGACTGCGCGTAGTCCTCCTGGGCCTCCGTGCTGGTCATGAACTCGAGGAACGCCTTGGCAGCGGTGCCAGCGTCCTTGGTGACTGCTGCCGGGTTCTCGATGAGCAGCGTGTCGGGCGGGACGACGTAGTCGATGTCCGCGCCGCTCTGCTTGGCGAGGATCGCCTCGTTCTCGTAGGAGAGCAGGACGTCGCCGCTGCCGTCGGTGAAGGCGGTGGTCGCCTCGCGGCCGCTGGCCGGGAGGGCGATCGTGTTGTTGAGCAGCTTGGTCAGGTAGGCCTTGCCGGCCGCCTCGTCGTCGGTGCCGCCGGTGGCGTGCGCCCAGCCGGCCAGGATGTTCCAGCGAGCGGAGCCGGACGAGCCGGGGTTGGGCGTGATGATCTCGACGCCGGGCTTGATCAGGTCGTCCCAGGTCTCGATGCCGTCCGGGTTGCCCGCACGGACCACGAAGACGACGACCGACGAGGTCGCGATGCCCTTGGTGGCGTTGTCCTTCCAGTCATCCGCGACGAGACCCTCGTCGACCAGACGCGTCACGTCGGTCTCGAGGGAGTAGTGGACGACGTCGGCGGGTGATCCCGCCACGACGGCGCGGCTCTGGTCGCCGGACGCGCCGTACGACGGCTCGAACGACACGCCGTCACCGGCGTCGGTGTCCTCGAAGTCGTCGAAGACGGGCTCGTTGGCCGCCTCCATGACCGAGAACGCGCTCAGATGGATGGTCTCTGCATCGCCGCCGCTGCCGGAGTCACTCGAGCACCCCGTCAAGGCCAGCACCCCGGCGGCCGTGAGGGCCACCGCAACCTTGATCGTCTTGTTCATCGCCTTCTCTTTCCCGACCCCGCACCCGGAGCCCTATCTGGTCAATTACGAGCAGAGTAGTGGACTTAGTCAAAGTAACCGGCATTGGGGCCAAGAGGTGGGAAAATATATGATGTGCGGCGAATCGCTTGGCCCATCAGGGGAGATGCGTTCAGCGGCCATGGGTCGCGGTCTATCGTGGGAGGCCGTGCAGGCGGGCTCCCCACAGCAAACTGAAACGTGTTCCAGTTTCGGCATACCCTGAGTACGATCGAGGGGGCCGTCCGTCCCGTGGGTTGGGATGGGCACGACCAGGCAACAGCGCAAGCAAGCAACAGAGGGAAGTGGGCGCACAGTGTCCAAGCAGGTCAAGCAGCTGGACCGGGTGATCATCCGGTTTGCGGGCGACTCCGGTGACGGCATGCAGTTGACCGGGGATCGGTTCACGCAGGAGTCGGCCGTGTTCGGCAACGACCTGGTGACGCTGCCGAACTTCCCCGCCGAGATCCGCGCTCCTCAGGGCACCCTGCCGGGCGTCTCGTCGTTCCAGGTCCACTTCGCCGACCACGACATCCTCACCGCGGGCGACGCACCCGATGTGCTGGTCGCGATGAACCCGGCGGCGCTCAAGGCCAACCTGAGCGACCTGCCGAAGGGCGCGGCGATCATCGTCGACACCCACGACTTCACCGGTCGCAACCTGACCAAGGCCGGCTACGAGACCAACCCGCTCGAGACCATCGGCGAGGTCAACGACCCACTGGGCGAGTTCGCGGTCCACGCGATCGACCTGACCGGGATGACCGTCGAGGCGGTCAAGGAGTTCGGGCTGTCCCGCAAGGACGCCGCCCGCGCGAAGAACATGTTCGCACTCGGCCTGCTGTCGTGGATGTACGGGCGGCCGATCGACTCGACCATCGCCTTCCTGGAGAAGCGGTTCGCGAAGGTCGCCGACATCCGCGACGCCAACATCACGGCGTTCAAGGCCGGCTGGAACTTCGGTGAGACCACCGAGACGTTCGTGGTGCAGTACGAGATCAAGCCGGCCCCGATGTCGGCGGGCACCTACCGCAACATCACCGG